>NZ_JBLUNZ020000019.1:0-9677 GCF_048061935.2 Leucobacter sp. BZR 635
GTAGCCCACGAGGCGGTCGAACTGGGCGCGGTTCACGATTCGGCCGTAGTCCGGGTTCTCCTCGGATGCCGAGCCATAGAGCTCGTGCACTGCGTCGGCGAGCAGCGGGGCGAGCCGGGCCAATACGGGCTTCGCACCGATCACGTAGTCGGGGGCGACGCAGGTCTGGCCGGCGTTCATGAATTTGCCCCAGGCGAGCCGCTTCGCGACCTCGGTGAGCGGCACCGACTCGTCGACGTAGGCGGGAGATTTCCCGCCGAGCTCAAGCGTCACGGGCGTGAGGTTGTCAGCGGCCGCGTGCGCGACGATGCGCCCGACCTTGCCATTGCCCGTGTAGAAGATGTGGTCGAAGCGCTCGGAGAGCAGCGCCGTGGTCTCGGGGACTGCCCCCTCGATGACGGCAACGGCCCG
Source organism: Leucobacter sp. BZR 635 (assembly GCF_048061935.2). Lineage (NCBI taxonomy): Bacteria > Bacillati > Actinomycetota > Actinomycetes > Micrococcales > Microbacteriaceae > Leucobacter > Leucobacter sp. BZR 635. The sequence continues at coordinate 412 of NZ_JBLUNZ020000019.1, forward strand.
CATATCGAGGGTGTCGGGGATCACCTGAGAGATGAGCTTCGCGGTGGCAGGCGCAAGCTCACTCGGCTTGATCACCACAGCGTTACCGGCGGCGATCGCCCCGATGACGGGCGACAGCGCGAGCATGAGCGGATAGTTCCACGGCGCGATCACGAGCGCCACGCCCAGTGCCTCCGGGACGACCTTTGCGCTCGCCGGTTGGAGTGCGAGCGGCACGCCGACCCGGCGCGGCCGCATCCACTTCGAGAGGTTCTGCAGCGTGTGATCAAGCTCGGCTACAAGGAAGCCGATCTCAGTGAGCTGTGCCTCGGTGCCCGACTTGCCGAGGTCGTCGGCCAGGGCGCGCTCAAAGTCGCTCCCGCGATCGATCAAGAGGGTGCGCAGCCGCGTCAGCTGGTCGCGCCGCCACTGCTCAGGTCGCGTGACTCCCTGGTCAAAGGAGTGGCGCAGCCCAGCTACGATTCCCGGAATACGTTCAATAGCAGTGAAACCCATGCGCCCAGACTAGCCTGGGCACATGGGTTTCGGGGAGTGATTGGGGCGCTCCGATAATCGCATCGCACGGCACTGCCGCGGCGCGCTTACCGGCGAGGATTAGCCGTGGAGCGCAGGCACGATCAGGTAGATACCGAAGAGCACTGCCACTACTGATGCACCGAAGCAGACGTTCGCGGCGATGGTCGCCCAGCGGGGGCGGCCTGCCTCTTCGTCGATGTCGTCATCCTCATCATCGCGGTCGGGGCCGACGGGCACGATCGTGCCGTCTGGCCGGCGTGCAGGGCGCGGCGGGGTCGCGAGGAAGCGGATCCCGAGCGAGTACAGCGCGACCACGAACACCGCGGCGAACAGCGAGGTCCCGAAGACCGTCACGAACGCCATCCAGTTGATTTCGCTCATTCTGCGCCTCCCTCGTGCTGCTTGTTCGCGGCCTGCTTCGCGGCCTTTCTCGCTGCCTTCTCAGCGGCCTTCCGCTCGGCCTTCGCAGCCTCACGCGCGGCCTTCTCGGCGGCGCGCTTGGCCTTGTCGGAGCGAACGGCGGACTGCGCGACGGGGGTGAGCGGCGGAAGCGTCCCGGTCTTCGTGGGCACCTTCTTCACGCGGCCCTTGCCCATGCGCACGGCGTAGCCGGACTCGGCGACGTCGGGCACGGCGATCGCGTTGCCCGCGTCAACCTTGTTGCGGCGCGAACGCCAGAAGATGAACAGGATGAAGAAGAGGCCGAGCACGGCGTCGACGATGATTCCCCAGGTACCGAGGTGCGCGATAAGCGCGGCGACCGCGCCGACGAGGCCCGCAGCGGGGAGCGTGAACAGCCAGCCCGAAGCGATGCGGCCGACAGTGCGCCAGCGAACGGTTGAACCGCGACGGCCGAGGCCGGAGCCGATGACCGAGCCCGAGGCCACCTGGGTGGTCGAGAGCGCGAAGCCGAGGTGGCTCGATGCGAGGATCGTTGCCGCGGTCGAGGTCTCTGCCGCGAAGCCCTGCGCGGGCTTGACGTCAGTGAGGCCTGCGCCGAGGGTACGGATGATGCGCCAGCCGCCCGAGTAGGTTCCGAGCGCGATCGCAATCGCACAGGTCGCGATCACCCAGAACTGCGGGCCGGTGCCCGCGGCCTGGTTGCCCGAAGCGACGAGCGTCAGAGTAATGACGCCCATCGTCTTCTGCGCGTCGTTCGTGCCGTGCGCGAGCGCGATGAGCGACGAGGAGGCGATCTGGGCGTAGCGGAAGCGGCCGCGGCCGTCCTTACGTCCGTCGTGGCGGCGGGTAATCGCGTAGGCGACACGAGTCGCGACGAACGCGACGATGCCCGCGGTCAGCGGAGCGGCGAGAGCCGGGAGGAGGATCTTGGAGAGGAACACTCCGCCGTTAATGGCAGAGAAGCCAGCACCGACGATAGCGGCACCGATCAAGCCGCCAAACAGTGCGTGTGAGGAGCTCGAGGGGAGGCCATACAGCCAGGTCACGAGGTTCCAGACAATCGCGCCGATCAGGCCGGCGAAGACCATCTCGGGGCTGATGAGTACCCCGCCCTCGCCCTCATTAATGAGGCCACCCGAGATCGTTTTCGCTACCTCTGTTGAGAGGAAGGCACCGATGAGGTTGAGGATGGCCGCGAGTAGCACGGCGGTCTTCGGCTTGAGCGCGCCCGTAGCGATGGGCGTGGCCATCGCGTTGGCCGTGTCATGAAAGCCGTTCGTGAAGTCAAAGAAGAGTGCGAGCGCTATAACCAGCAGCACGATGAGGGTGAATTCCACCGTCGCCTTCCGTTCGGCGTTGTGTGTTGACGTGTGTCCTCGCGTACCCGCTCACGGCAAATAAGCCGCCGTTCACGCGCGCGCTATCTAAATGTAGGCACCCGGCCATGTCCCGGTCAAGCTGGACCCCCTCAGTTCACCTCCCGTTCACCTTGGCGAGGTGGGTACGGAAATAACAACGACACCGCGTATGTTGGTGAGGATGAGCGATGTGTGTCGCTCGCAGATTGAGGAGGGTGCAATGAGCACGGCACAGATTTCAGATTTCCTGCCCGCAGAGGGTGCGATCACGATGTTCTCCACCGAGTGGTGCGGGTACTGCAAGCGACTGAAGGTGATGCTCGACAAGACCGGCATCCCGTTCACCGAGATCGACATTGAGAACACCCCGGGCACCCCCGAACTCGTCGAACAGGCGAACGGCGGCAACCAGACCGTGCCGACTGTGATCTACCCAGACGGCACGACCGCGACGAACCCGACGCTCAACGATGTGAAGGCGAAGCTCGGGCTGTAGCGCCTGGCCCGGCCGACGGCCGGGCCCCCACCAGCCTGTTGCCGCGAGACACCATGCCAAGCCGATCACGGCTCTTCGTCGACGCCGGTAGTCACTACACCTTCGATTGCGAAGAGCGAGTTATCCACAATTTCCCCCGCTCGTGACACGGGGTGCTGCTCGGCGGTGATACTCGGTGAATGGACGTATCTGCAGACCTCCAACCGGCCTCAGAGCATCTCGTGCAGGCACGAGAGCTCCGGCGCTGCGGCTTGAGCGAGCGCGACATCACACAGTCGCTACGCAGCGGCGCGCTCGTGCGACTGCGACAGGGTTGGTACGCTCGTGGATCCTTTTGGAACGACGCCCGACCCGAGACCCGGCATCTCGCCGCCATCCTCGCCGCGCAGCGTGCGGCCGCCTCCCCACCGGTGTTCTCGCATCTCAGCGCAGCCGTACTTCTCGACCTCCCCGTTCTGTCAGCCTGGCTCTGGGCCACACACGGTGCAGCTGCTCGCCCCGACGACCGCACCGTCCATGTCACCCTTCCGCTCGGCAGCAGGGCTTCGTCAGGCAAGACGTTGATCCGTCACCGCGGCACTCTCAGCCCCACCGACGTGCTGTCCCGCGCCGGGCTTCAGCACACCGGCCCGGAGCGCACCCTGAACGACCTGGCACGGTCTGTCCCGTTCGAGGTGGCTCTCAGCGCTGGCGACGCACACCTGAGAGCGGCCGCGCGATTCGGCCGCCATGCTAACCCACAGGCAGTGTCAGCATGGCGGCAGGGCATGCACGCTCGGGCCACCCGTCATCGCAACCGTCCAGGGAACCGCTCGGTGCGCGCCCTCGCCACACTCGCACACCCCCTGGCTGACTCTCCGCTCGAGAGCGTAAGCCGGCTGCGCTTCGCCCAGCTCGGCATTGGTGTAACGATGCAGGTGCCAGTGGCCGCTCGTGGGCGAGGCTCGCTCTACCTCGACTTCTTGCTTGATGGACTCGGGATCTGGGGAGAGGCCGACGGCAAGCACAAATATGTTGACGCGAAGCTGCGAGGAGGGCGCAGCCCGGAGGAGGTCCTCTACGCCGAGAAGCAGCGCACCGAGTGGATCGCGGGCACCACCGGCCTGCGAGTGGTCCGCTGGGGCGTCGCCGAGGTAACGACGCTGGAGAGGTTCGCGGCGCACCTGCGCGCGCACCGGGTCCCGTTCCCCGGATCCCCGAGTGCCGCATGGGTGCCGCCTGTGCGCGAGTTCCTGCGCAATCTCCCCTGAGCCCGCACTCGCCCACCACCCGCGCGGCCTCGGCGCTCTCCCGATATCCAGCTGCCCCAGTGTCGCCCCGCCAGAGCACCCTCTTCCTGCAAGAGCACCCCCTTTCTACGCGTAGAAAGGGGGTGCTCTTGCAGGAAGGTGGTGCTTGCGCGGCTTGGAGCAGCCGGGCGGCCGCGGCAGCCCTGCCCGGGCTTAGCCGAAGTTCAGGCGAACCTCCGCGTAGCGCGCCTCGGGCACGGTCTTCAGCTTGCCCACGGCATCCGAGAACGGCACCAGCTCGATGCGGTCGCCGTGCAGCCCCGCCATCTTGCCCCAGTCCCCCGCGAGCACGGCGTCGGCGGCGGCGATCCCCGAGCGCGTAGCCAGCACTCGGTCAAACGCCGTCGGAGAGCCGCCGCGCTGCACATGCCCGAGCACCGTAGCGCGGGTCTCGATGCCTGTGCGCTGTTCGATGAGCGGGGCCAGCATCTCGGCGACTCCACCGAGCCGCGGCCGGCCAAAGCCGTCGAGGCCCTCCCGGGTCACGGCCTCGTCGTCACCTTCGAGCTTGAACCCCTCGGCCACGACGATGAGTGCGGAGCGGCCACGATCGCGCACATTCGCGACCCACTCGCAGACCTGCTCGAGACTCTCGGGGAATTCGGGCAGCAGCATCGCCTGGGCGCCGCCGGCCATTCCTGCGTGGAGCGCGATCCACCCGGCGTCGCGTCCCATAACCTCGAGCACCATGCAGCGCCTGTGCGAGTCGCCGGTCGTGCGCAGCCGGTCAATTGCCTCGGCCGCGATCGACACCGCGGTGTCGAAGCCGAAGGTGTAGTCGGTTCCGGCGAGGTCGTTGTCGATGGTCTTCGGCAGACCGACGACGTTGATCCCTGCGTCAGAGATGATCGACGACACAGTTTGCGTGCCGTTGCCGCCGATGAGCATGAGCCCGTCGAGGCCGTAGCTCGCCATCTTGTCGCGGAGCGAGTCGAGGGCTTCCTCGGTGACCGGGGCTTCCCACGGTGGGACCCGGCTCGTCCCGATGAAGACGCCGCCGAGCGGCGACAGGCCGCGCACCGTGGGGCGGTCCAGCTGCACGAACTCGCCGTCGTGGAAGCCGCGCCACCCGTCGATGAACCCGATCATCTCGAAGCCGTGAACGTCGACGCCGCGAAGCACGGCACCGCGAATCGCGGCGTTCATCCCCGGACTATCCCCACCAGAACAGAGCACACCAATACGCATGTCACCATGTTAGTGGTGGCGCGAATAGTACAGACACACACATTCACGCCATTCTGGCGCTGGGAAGCGCCAGAAGCAGCAGATGCACCAAAAGCGCGCGAAGCACCAGAAGCACGCGAAGCGCCAGAAGCGCCCGCAGCGTCATAGCCGCGAGCGCCCGCGAACTACTCCGCGTCTGCCGCTTCCACCGCACGCTTCAGCACGCTCATGAGCGCGAGCAGCTGCACCGGATCAGCGTTCTCTTCGGCCGCAGGCGCTCCGTCGAGGGCGCGAGCCGCGAGGCCCGCCTTGCCGTCGATGAGCTCCGCGATCCGAGCGTCGAGTGTCTGCGCAGCGATGATGCGCCACGCGGTGACGGGCTCGGCCTGGCCGATGCGGTGCACGCGGTCGATCGCCTGTGTCTGCTCGGCGTCCGTCCAGCTGAGCTCTGCGAGCACAACGTTCGACGACGCCTGGAGGTTCACGCCGACGCCGGCTGCGGTGAGTGAACAGACCGCCACCGCGACCTCGGGGTCGGTGTTGAACGCGTCGATCTGCTCCTGACGGAACGTCGCCGACTGCTCGCCGCGGATCGACACCGTGCGCAGGCCGGCTTCGGCGAGCTGCGCCTCGGCGCGGTCCATCACGTCGATGTGCTTCGCGAAGAACACGACCTTACCGACCGAGCGCGCGAGCTGTGCGGTGTAGTCGACCGCGAGGCCTGCCTTTGCGACACCGATCTCGCGGACCATCGTGAAGACGTTGAGGCCGTCGGCCGAAGCATTCGACTCCTCGAGCTCCTGCGCTGCGACCATGCGAATAATGGCCTCGTCCGAGAGCTTCTGCCCGAGCTTGCCGTTCTTGACCGCGGTGAAGCGCTCGAAGAGTTTCTGGGCGAGCTTCGCCTCTGCCGCGTGAATGCCGCGACCGAGTTCATCGTCGAGTTCAACCGGGAGATCGACCACGCGCTTGGCGGGCAGGTCTGCCGCGACATCGATCTTGCGACGGCGCACGATGCCCATGTCGATGACGCTCTGGCGCCCCTCGGGGTAGAACGGCGGGTCGGCGGGCGTCCAGCCGTTGTTCTCGAGCTTCGCCATGAGCTCGGGGCCCGGCTTGTCTGCGTCGGTCCATCCGAGGAACCGCCAGATGGCGCGGAAGTCGTCAATGTCGTTGATGAGCGGCGTACCGGTGAGCGCGATGAGCAGCGGCTGCGAGCCGCGGGTGCGCTCGCGGATGCTCTCGGCGATTGCGAGCACGTTACGCGAGCGCTGCGACTGCGTGTTCTTGATCATGTGCGCCTCGTCGACGACCATGCTCTTGAAGCCGAAACGCGAGATCCAGCTCAGGTGCCGGTCGAGAATGTCGTAGTTCACGACGAAGACGTCTGCGAACGCGTCGACCGCTTCACCGTCGCCATGGATCACGGTGACGCGGCGCTGCGGTGTCCACCGCTCGACCTCGCGGGCCCAGTTCATCTTCACGACGTTCGGAACGACGACGAGCATCGGGTAGGCGTCTGCGACCGAGGCCGCGATGACCGACTGCGCGGTCTTTCCGAGGCCAGGCTCGTCAGCGAGCAAGAAGCTGCGGTGTCCGTCACGGACACCGGCAAGGAAGCGCGCCTGGTGCGGCATGAGTTCGAGGCCTGCGGGTGCGAGGCGATCGGGCACGGGTGCCTCTGGGAGATCCATGCACGCGGCTCCCCCGCCGCCCTGCTCGAAAGACTTCAGCAGCGGGTTCAGCAGCTCCCAGTTTGCGAGCCGCACCACCGGGGTGGGCTGCTTCGGGGGCTCAAGCGAGGGCGCGAGGAACGGGTTCGCGAGCATGCGAGAGTTCACGCGTGCGGGCTCAACCTGGCGCTCTGCGAGCTCCGGCGGCACCAGCGTCTTCACTGGCTCCGGAGCCGCGGGGGCCTCCTCGGGCACATCGATGCCGGCCTGCACGAGCATCTTGCGCTTGAGCTGGCGGGTAGCCTCGGTGATGGTGGCGCCCGGCTCGAGCAGCGTGATGAGGCTCGTGTCGCGCGCAGCGGTCTTCGCGAGGATCGCGGCGACGCCGTCGAGACGCTTGAGGGTCTCGGCGCGCTCGTTGTCGCTCACGCCCTCTTCGGTCTTGACGCGTGCTCGCTCCTCGCGCATGAGCAGCGCGATGACCTGAAACTTGGTGCGGTTCTGCGGGCTTGCCTTGCCGCGCTGCGCCGAAGCCTCGACCTCGCGCACGGCGCGAGCGAGAAGTGGGATGATGCCCTCGTTGTGGGCGTGCTTACGCGTGCCGCCTGAGCGCTGTCGCTTAGCTGGCTGGCGTGTGGCAGTGCTGCTTGCCAATTGCTCTCCTGGTGGATCTTTGCGTGACGCACCGAAGTTGGGCGACACGTAGCATGCGCGTCCCTCAGCTATTCGGGACGAAGCCGCTCGCGCGTTTGAGAACCTGAACCGTGCGTTACACGGGATTCAATTAAACGTCGCGCGACTATGGGTTGATACTATCACCCGATTCTGCACACGCACCGCAATCGTTCAGATCTCGGGCGATCCGACGGGCCACAGCCGTCAGCGAGATCCGGCAGGCCAGCCAGGTCAGACGGCAGGGGTGTCTGCGCGGAGCTCCGCGAGAATCGTCCGGGTTTCCGCAACGTCCTCGTGCATCCGGGCGATGAGCGCGTCGACCGAGCTGAAGGGAAGCATCTCGCGAATCCGCTGCGCGAAGCGCACCTCCATCTGCGTGCCGTAGAGGTCGGCGCTGAAGTCAAGCACGAAGGCTTCCACGCGCGGAGCACCCTCGGGCTCGAACGTGAGGTTCACTCCCACGGAGATCGCCGCGTCGCGTTCGACGCCGTCAATCACCACAGATCCGGCGTACACGCCGTGAGCGGGAATCAGCCCCTCAACGGCACCGCCGAGGTTCGCGGTCGGAAATCCGAGCTCGCGCCCGCGGGCGTCACCATGCACGACCTCGCCGCGAACGGCGTGGCAGCGTCCGAGCATTTCGCGGGCCGCCACGAGATCGCCCGCGAGCACCGCGTTGCGGATCAGTGTGGAAGACACCGCGCCCACTTCTTCGTCGCCAACACTTTCGACGACCTCGACGGTGAAGCCGTGAATGGGTCCGAGCTCTCGCAGCAGCGCCGCGTCGCCGAGGCCGCGGTGACCGAAGCGGAAGTCGTCGCCGAGGAGGACGTGGCGGACATTCAGCTGACCGACGAGGATCCGCTCCACGAATTCACGCGCGGGGATCGCGGCGAACTCAGCGTCAAAGTTCACCATCACGCAGGCGTCGACGCCCGCCTGGTCGAGCAGCTCGAGTCGCTGCGCGCGGCTCGCAAGCGGCAACGGGCAGACATCGGGCTGCAGAAAGCTCAGGGGGTTGTTCGCAAAGGTGAAGACCACCGACTGCAGGCCGTCGCGTTCGGCGGTGCGCAGCAGCGACGCGATGATCGCCCGGTGCCCCAGATGGACCCCGTCAAACTTGCCGACGGCCACCGCGGTGCCGCCCGAAAAGTCAGCGGGCTGCAACTCTTCGACGGCAGAGACAAGCCGCATCAGTCGCTCTTTGCTTCGCGCGAGAGCCAGATGAGGCCGAGAATCGGGAGCAAGAGCGGGATGAAGCCGTAGCCGCGCCCGAAGTGCGACCAGACGGAGGCGTGCGCGAACAGCTGCGGCATGGCGATGCTCAGGGTGCCGACGATGAGCACACCGAGCAGCTCGAAGGTGAGCGCCGCCCAGGCGATCGGACGCCAGATGCCTCGGCCGCGCCGGATCAGCGCAATTGTCGCAACGATGTAGACCACGCCCGACACCGCAGACAGGATGTACGCGAGGGGTGCCTCATCGAACTTCGTGAGGATTTGGTAGAACGACCTAAACGTCGCTGCGAGCGCGAGAATGATGTAGACGGTAATAAGCACCCGCCCGAGCCCACTCATTCGCTCGCTGCGCTGCTCTACCTGGCCTGTTTCTCCCACGTCACTCACTCTCTCAGTGTACTCGCCCGTTAGCCCCAGATAACGAGCATGCGATAGGTCATCACTGCCACCGC
>NZ_JBLUNZ020000002.1:0-11016 GCF_048061935.2 Leucobacter sp. BZR 635
GCGACGCGCTCGCCCGAGAGCCTGGGGTCGTCGCAGAGGTCCGAGACCTCGAGGATTTCGCGAAGCGACATTAGTTCACCGGCCCCGAGATCGAGGCGAGCTCGAACGCGTCGCCCACGGCGATCGTGCGTGGATCCTGACCGTTCGCGAACACGCGCCCGTCCTCGCCCGGGCCGCCCGTGCCGAGAATCGTGCCGGTCGCGCCGGTCACGTGGAGCGCCGTGCCCTCCACGAGGGTGAGCACCTCCTCGCTCGCGTTGATCGCGGTGAATTCGGCGAGGCGCTCCTCGCGGCTCTCACCGTTGTGGCCGGCGGGCTTGCCCGAAATGAAGTGCGGGTTGATCTGGAAGGGCACGAGGGCGATTGCAGACAGCGACGGCGGCTCGACGATCGGCATGTCGTTCGTGGTGCGGATCGAGGGGGTTGCGACGTTCGTGCCCGCGCTCCAGCCGATGTAGGTGGTGCCGTGCTCGGTGACCTGGCTGCGAATCTCAGCGACGAGTTCTGCCCCGTACAGGCGGTTGAGCAGCGCGAAGCTGTTGCCGCCGCCGATCGCGATGACGTCTGCCTCGCGCACGGCCGCGACGGGGTCGTCGAAGCGGTGGATCGAGGTGAGCTCGGCGTCCACAGCCGTGAACGGGGGAGCCGCGAGATCCTCGTAAGCGTCGTACGAGAATGACACTGCGGCGTATGGGATAAACAGCACCTTGCGGCTCGTGCCCTCGAGCACGGTGGACAGCTGGGTTGCTGCGTGTTCAAGGTAGCCGAGGCTGCCCATTCGTGAACTGCTCATCAGGAGTGCGTTGGTCATGCGAAGGTTCCTCTCTCAGCGATGATCGCCGCGACGAGGCGGTCGATCTCTTCCGTGGTGTTGAAGTAGTGCAGCGAAGCGCGCGCCATCTTCTCGACGCCGTAGGCGGCGAGGATGGGGGTCGCCATGAAGTGGCCGGCCTCGATGATGATGCCGCGCTGTTCGAGCGCGAGCGTAAGCGCGGTCGGGTCGACGCCCTCGATGTTGAAGGGGAGGATGCCGAGGCGATCCGCGTCGTTCTCGGGCCCGTAGATCTGCGTGCCGGGGATCTCGCGCAGCCTGGCGGCCGCGTAGTTCGTGAGCTCGCGGACACGCTCGTGGATCGCGTCGATCCCGAGCCCTTGTGCGACCTCGACGGCTGCCCCGAGCGCGAGGATCGCGGGAATGTTCGGCGAGCCTGCCTCGAGCTTGCGGGCCGCACGCATGAAGGTCACGCTGTCGCCATCGAGCCCCGCGTTCCACCAGCCGGCGAGCGCCGGAGTGAGTGCGTCGAGGTGCTGCTCGCGCACGGCCAGCACCCCCGAGCCCTCGATCGCGCGCAGGCCCTTGCGGGTGCACGCCGAGATGAAATCGCACGGCCACACGTCGAGCCCGACGGGCATCATGCCGAGCGCCTGCGCAGCGTTCACGTGGACGAGCACGCCCCGCTCGGCGGCGACCTCGCAGATCTCGGTGACCGGCTGCACCGCGCCCGTCACGTTCGACATCGCGGCGAAGGTGATGAGCCGGGTGCGGTCGGTGATTGCCGCGCGCACGGCCTCGGGATCGAGGAGACCTGCGCTGCCGCCCTTCACCGTGACGATCGTCGCGCCAGCCTCTTGCGCAACCATGCGCCAGATCGCGATGTTCGAGAGCATCTCGGTGTCGGGCACGATGACCTCGTCGCCGGCGTTCCAGGTGATGCCGCGAGCGACCAGGCTGATCGACTCGGTGCCGTTTCGGGTGAAGGCGAGCTCCTCGGGCTTGGCACCCATGAAGCCCCCGACCTGGCCGCGGATCTCATCAAGCTGTGTGTAGATCTCAGCGCGCAGGCTCGGCAGGTACGGGCCGGTGCGGGCCGTCTTCCAGAGGTATTCGGTGGCGGCCTCGACGGCCGGAATCACCGGGGGAGCCGCTGCCGCGGTGTCAAAGTACAGGTATGTGCCGCCGAGCTCGGTGCCCGCACGGTTCGCATCCTGATGCGTCTGCCAGTCCATCGTTGGATTCGCCTCTTTCGTGATTCTCCTCGGAGCTGAGGAGGTGCCCCATCAGAATTGGCCACGGGCCCCCTCCCGGCAAGGCTTATGCCGCTATGCGGGATAATGGGCGCATGGCAGAAACCCTGGACAGCGTCGAACGCGCACTTGAAGCGCTCCTACTCTTCGACGCCGACCGCCGCGAGGTCGGGGTGACCGAGCTCGCCACGCTGCTCGGCTGCTCGACGTCGAGCGCGCAGCGCACGATCCACACCCTCACCAAGCTGCAGTTTCTGCGCCGCGATGAACGGCGCCGCGTGTACATGCTCGGCCCCGGGGTGCTGCACCTGTCGCGCGCCTGGCAGAGCACCGCGTCGCTTGCGAGTATCACCCGCCCCGTCGTCACCGAACTGGCCGAGAGCACCGGGCTCACCGCAACATTCGCGATCGCCGACCACGCGCACATGCGCGCGGTCATCTCTGTCGACGGCCCGGAGGGGCCGCTGCGCGGATACCCCACCACTGGCGAACTCTTCCCGGCGCACGTCGGCGCGATCTCCAAGGCCTACTACGCGCACCTGCCGCGGGCCATGCGCGAACACTTCACCAGCCAGCGCCCGCTCGCTAGGTACACCTCGGTGACGAGCATGAACCCGCAGGAGCTCGAGGCGGAGTTCTCCCGGATTCGCGAGCTCGGATACTGCGTCACCCGCGGCGAATACGACGAACAGGTCTCGGCGCTCGCGGTGCCCGTCGCGCTGAGCAATGAACCGCTCGGCTCAGTGTCGGTGTCGACCCGCGAGACGCTGCCTTCGACCGACGACATCGTCGGCCTCGTTCGTGCGGCTGCGAAGCGCATCGGGCAGCTGCTCGGAAAACGGAAGTAACGCCCCACTCCGTGGCCTGTGCGCAGCCAATGGCCCCCAACTTTCGGGGGTACTACGCTCGCACCGCCGTTTCTATGCTCGGGGACAGGCCGCAGCGTCGCGGTTGTCAGGGGGATCGCACGTCGCTGCAGCTACAGCTCGGCGGGTGAGAACTTCGTGACTCAACGAGACAGGGCAAGGAGGCCCAGGTGTCCGCAGATATCCACGATTCGGTGGTCGCAGAAGACTCGCCGATCGACTACGAACAATTTCAAGCCAGCCCCGAATTTCAAGATCTGAAGTCGCGGCTGCGTCGCTTTGTGTTCCCGCTCACCGCGGTGTTTCTCGCATGGTTCCTTGTGTACGTCTTCCTCGGAGCCTTCGCCCACGACTTCATGGCGCAACCCCTGCTCGGCATGAATGTCGCGATGTGGCTCGGACTAGCCCAGTTCGTCACCACATTCGCCATCACCACCGCATACGTCATGTTTGCGAACCGCCGTATTGACCCGCGCACCGCGGCCCTCCGGGCCGAGCTCGAAGAGCTCGAGCGCGTAGCCGAAGGAGACCCACGATGACCGGAATCCACCAGGCCGCGATCGCGCAGGCCGGCATGTTGAAACTCGAATCGGCCGCCGCGCAGAACCCCACACTCAACATCTCTATCTTCCTCGTGTTCGTCGCGGTGACGATGGTGATCGTGATCCGGGCAAGCCGCAACACGAAAACCGCCGCAGACTTCTACGCCGGCGGGCGCTCATTTACCGGCCGCCAGAACGGGCTCGCAATCGCGGGCGACTACCTCTCAGCCGCATCGTTCCTCGGCATCTGCGGCGCGATCGCGGTGAACGGCTACGACGGCTTCCTCTACTCCGTCGGCTTCCTCGTCGCCTGGCTCGTCGCGCTGCTCCTCGTCGCAGAGCTCATGCGCAACACCGCGAAGTTCACGATGGCCGACGTGCTCTCGTTCCGGCTCAAGCAGCGCCCCGTGCGCATGGCGGCCGCGCTCACGACGCTCGCGGTGACCTTCTTCTACCTGCTCGCGCAGATGGCAGGTGCCGGCGGGCTCGTCTCGCTGCTGCTTGGGATCGACGATAAGCTCGGCCAGTCGCTCGTTGTCGCGGTGGTGGGCATCGTCATGATCCTCTACGTGCTCATTGGCGGCATGAAGGGCACGACCTGGGTGCAGATCATCAAGGCCGGCCTCCTCATCCTCGGCGCAGGAGCCATGACGGTCTGGGTGCTTGCGCTCAAGGGCTTCAACTTCACCGCCCTGCTCGCCGACGCCGTGAACCACCCCGAGAACACCAACGGTGCGGGGATCCTCGCCCCGGGGATCCAGTACGGCGCGCTGCCGCTCGACTTCGTGTCGCTCGCGCTCGCGCTCGTACTCGGAACCGCGGGGCTCCCGCACGTGCTCATGCGGTTCTACACGGTGCCGACAGCGCGCGACGCGCGCCGCTCAGTCGTCTGGGCGATCTGGCTCATCGGCATCTTCTACCTGTTCACCCTCGTGCTCGGCTACGGTGCAGCCGCCCTCGTCGGGCCTGAGACGATCAAGGCCTCCCCGGGCGGCGTGAACTCGGCCGCGCCGCTGCTCGCGGCCGAACTCGGCGGGCCGCTGCTGCTCGGCTTCATCTCGGCGGTCGCGTTCGCCACGATCCTCGCGGTCGTCGCGGGCCTCACGATCACCGCCTCCGCCTCGTTCGCGCACGACATCTACTCGAGCGTCATCAAGAAGGGGAAGGTCACCGCAAAGCAGGAAGTACGGGTCGCCCGCATCACCACCGTGGTGATCGGCGTCGTCGCGATCGCAGGCGGCATCGGCGTGCAGGGACAAAACGTCGCGTTCCTCGTCGCGCTCGCCTTCGCAGTCGCCGCGTCGGCAAACCTCCCGACGATCCTCTTCTCGCTGTTCTGGAAGCGCTTCACCACCCGAGGAGCCGTGTGGTCGATGCTCGGCGGCCTCATCACCGCGGTGGGCCTCATCATCTTCTCGCCGGTGATGAGCGGCGCACCCACCTCGATGCTCGGCGAGGGGATCGACTTCGCGATCTTCCCGCTCACCAACCCGGGCATCGTGTCTATCCCCGTCGGCTTCTTCCTCGCCTGGCTCGGCACCGTGACCGACAAGACCGTCGAGTCCCCCAAGCTCGCCGCCGAGATGGAGGTGCGGGCGCTCACCGGCTACGGAGCCGAGCCGCCCTCGAGCCACTGACACCTGGCCGCTGACACCTGGCCGTTGACACCTGGCGTCTGACACCTGGCAGCCGACACCGGGCAGCGCGGCCGTGGGTTTCACGGAAGCGCACTCGGGAACGCCCCGACGCAGATCACCGCGTCGGGGCGTTCCGCGTCCACCGACATGGAAGAATGGAGCCCATGGCCAATCCCGTGAACCCGCCGCGCGGCATGCGCGACTTCCTGCCCGCCGACAAAGCCCGTCGCGAGCACGCCCTCGGAATCATCCGCGGCGTGTACCGCTCGCACGGCTTCGACGAGATCGAGACGCCCGTCGTCGAAGATCACGCGCGGCTGCACTCGGGGCTCGGGGGAGACAACGAGAAGCTCTCGTTCTCGATTTTGAAGCGCGGCATCAAGCCGGAGGCGCTCGCCGCAGCGGTCGACGCCGGCGACCCCGAGCAGCTCGCCGACCTCGGCCTGCGGTTTGACCTCACCGTGCCGCTCGCGCGCTTCTACGCGACTCACCGCGCCGAGCTGTCGCCCGTGTTCCGCTCGATCCAGATCGGGCCAGTGTGGCGCGCCGAGCGCCCGCAGAAGGGCCGCTACCGCCAGTTCGTGCAGGCCGACATCGACGTGATCGGGGAGTCCGGCGTGATCGCCGAGATCGAGCTCATCACCGCGACGTCGCAGGTGCTCGCACAGCTCGGGCTCAAAGACTGCGTGATCCGCGTGAACGATCGGCGAATCCTGTTCGGCCTGCTCGACCACTGTGGCTTCGCACCCGAGCAGCAGGCCGGCGCCCTCATCACGATCGACAAGCTCGACAAGATCGGCGTCGACGGCGTGACCGCTGAGCTCGCCGAGACGAACGCGGACGCTGCCGAGGCAATGCGCGCGATCCTCACGGGCGTCGACGAGGCGCTCGCGGCCGGTATTCCGGTGACCCGCGAAGCGATCGCCGCGGTGCTCCCGGCCGGGGCAGCGGAGGACGGCGTCGAGAGCCTCGTGGCGCTCGGCGAGGCGCTCGACGGTGGCTTGCCGGCTGGCGTCGAGATCCGCTTCGATCCGACGCTCGTGCGCGGCATGGGCTACTACACCGGCACGATCTTCGAGATTGCGCACCCCGGATCCGGATCCTCCGTCGGCGGCGGCGGCCGCTACGACGGCATGATCGGCCGCTTCCTTGGCCAGGACGTGCCCGCCGTCGGGTTCTCCATCGGCTTCGAGCGCGTCGTCGACCTCATCGAGGTCGACTCGAACGCAGGTCCGGAGGCTGTCGCGCTCGTCGCCGACGCCGACGCGTCACTCGACGACCTCATGACCCTCAAACGCGCCCTCGTCGCAGACGGCCTGCGCGTGCGTCTCGAGAAGCGCCAGAAGAACATGAAGACACTCGTCGCCCGCCTCGAGGCCGAGGGCTTCTCGCGGCTCGCGAACGTGCGCGCCGACGTGCGCGAGGTCTCCGAACTCAGCTGGCGCGATCTCGGCGAGTAATGGCCTGAACTCCCGGGGCTCACACCCTCACACCCTCTACACTGAGAAGAGGCGCGGAACACGCGTCTCATGACTTCCACCACAAGGAGCAAACTGTGGCATTTATCGACGCGGTGATCGCACGCGAGATTCTTGATTCGCGCGGAAACCCGACCGTTGAGGTCGAGGTTGGCCTGACCGACGACTCGGTCGGACGCGCGGCTGTGCCCTCGGGCGCATCGACGGGCGCCTTCGAAGCATACGAACTGCGCGACGGCGACAAGGATCGGTACCTCGGCAAGGGCGTGCTCAAGGCCGTCGACGCCGTCTTCGACGACCTCGCCCCGGCAATCGAAGGCTTCGCCGCCGACGACCAGCGCATCATCGACACCGTGCTCCGCGAGGTCGACGGCACCGACAACAAGTCGCGCGTTGGCGCGAACTCGATCCTCGGCGTGAGCCTCGCAGTTGCGCATGCCGCTGCCGCGTCGGCCGAGCTGCCGCTCTACCGTTACCTCGGTGGCCCGAACGCATCGACGCTTCCCGTGCCGCTCATGAACATCATCAACGGTGGCGCACACGCCGACACCGACGTTGATATTCAGGAGTTCATGGCCGTGCCGCTCGGTGCCGAGAGCTTCTCGGAGGGCCTCCGCTGGGGCGTTGAGGTCTACCATGCGCTCAAGGCGCTGCTCAACGAGCAGGGACTCTCGACCGGTCTCGGCGACGAGGGTGGCTTCGCCCCGAGCCTGCCGAACAACGTCGCAGCACTCGACCTCATCGTCGAAGCGATCAAGCGCGCAGGCTTCGAGCCCGGCCGCGACATCGCGCTCGCACTTGACGTCGCATCGTCGGAGTTCTATGAGAACGGCGTCTACAAGTTCGAGGGCCAGGATCGCACCGCCGCCGAGATGACCGCGTACTACGCAGACCTCGTCGACCGCTACCCGCTCGTCTCGATCGAGGATCCGCTCGACGAGGACGACTGGGACGGTTGGAAGCACCTCACCGATGAGCTCGGCGCACGCGTGCAGCTCGTCGGCGACGACCTGTTCGTCACCAACCCCGAGCGCCTCGCTGATGGCATCGAGAAGGGCGTCGGCAACTCGATCCTCGTGAAGGTCAACCAGATCGGCACCCTCACCGAGACCTTCGACGCCGTGCAGATGGCGCAGCGCGCCGGCTACACCGCCGTCATGTCGCACCGCTCGGGTGAGACCGAAGACGTCACGATCGCAGACCTTGCGGTCGCGACCGACTGCGGCCAGATCAAGACAGGCGCACCGGCTCGCTCGGACCGCGTCGCAAAGTACAACCAGCTCCTCCGCATCGAGGAAGAGCTCGGCCTCGCAGCACGCTACGCAGGACGCGACGCGTTCCCGCGTTTCCAGGCGTAACCACACGCCGAACCTGAGGAGTACACGGTGAAGCACTGGGGCGCAGATATCGCGGCATGGGTCGCGAGTCTGCGCTCCAGTGTCTTCACCGTCGTGGTCGTGGTTTCGGTGATCGCGGGTGCGCTGATCCTCAGCCCGAACATCTCGACCTACGTGCAGCAGCAACGCGAGATTGCGCAGCTGCGCGAAAGCGTCAAACAGCACCGCGAGGCCGTAGAACAGATCGACGCCGAGCGTTCGCGCTGGAAAGACCCAGCGTACGTGCGGGCGCAGGCACGCGACCGGCTGTCGTACGTGCTTCCCGGAGAGACGCAACTGAGCGTCATCTCAGACGTGGTGCTGCCGGTGGAGTCGCAGGAGAAGACGCACGCAGAACTCACCCGGGTCGAACGCAACTGGGCGAAAGACCTGCTCGCCTCGGTCGTCACCTCCGGCACCGCCATCCCAGACACCCCATCAACCGACGAAGCCGCAAGGAGCACACCGTGAGCCGGCCCCCTTATTCCGCCCCGACCCCCGCAGACATCGAGGCGGTGAGCGAGCAGCTCGGACGTGAGGCGCGCGGCGTCGTCGGCATTGCGGCACGCACGAGCGACGGCAGCCCAGCGGTCGTCGCGACGTCGCCGAGGCTTCCCGACGGTTCGCCGTTCCCGACGTTCTACTACCTCTCGCACCCCGAGATTGTGGCCGCAGCGTCACGGCTCGAAGCGACCGGCATGATGGTCGAGTTCAACGAGATGCTCGCCGAAGACGAAGAGCTGCGTGCCGCATACCAGCGTGCGCACGAGCAGTACATCGCCGACCGTGACTCGGTCGGGGAAGTGCCAGAACTCGCCGGAATCAGCGCTGGCGGCATGCCCACGCGCGTGAAATGCCTGCACGCGCTCGTCGGACACGCCCTCGCGGCGGGCCCCGGAGTGAACCCGATCGGCGACCTGGCGCTCGAGCGATCCGGTTGGGGCGCATAAACTCGACGGAACATACGAGTTCCTCTGTTTAATTTCGAATATTCCTCGGTTTGAGGACCCCAGCCCGTGGTTTGTGACGGTTCGCGATATTTTGCGGGTAGGATTACTTGGGTTGGGAGCATTTTGCCCAACTGGCTTCCCGCGCGAACTGCGGGCGCACCCTGCACCCCGCATTTTGCGTTTATTTAGATCATCAAGGAGATCGCTTCGTGGCGAAGAAGATTCTGATCGTCGGCGGCGGCTACGCCGGCTTCTACACCGCATGGAAGCTCGAGAAGCTGCTCCGTTCGGGCGAGGCTGAGGTCACCATCGTTGACCCGCTGCCCTACATGGCTTACCTGCCCTTCCTCCCCGAGGTCGCTGCCGGTTCGATTGAGCCCCGGCACGCTGTCGTTGCGCGTCGTCGCCACCTGAAGAGGACCGCGAACATCGCGGGCAAGGTCACCGGCATCTCGCACGCGACGAAGACCGCGACTATCACCCCGACCGTGGGCGAGGCGTACGACTTCGAGTACGACCAGATCGTCATCACCACCGGCTCGGTATCGCGTACCTTCCCGATCCCGGGCATCGCGGATCTCGCAATCGGCATGAAGACCATCGAAGAAGCAGTCGCGATCCGCGACCGCATGGTGGGGAACTTCGAGCGCGCAGCATCGCTGCCCAAGGATTCGGCAGAGCGTGCGCGCCTGCTCACCGTCACCGTCGTAGGCGGCGGCTTCGCTGGCATCGAGTCGGTTGCCGAGCTCCGCTCGTTCGCGACCACGCTGCTCCGGCGCTACCCGGAGATCACCTTCGACGAGACGAAGTTCCACCTCGTCGAGGCAATGGGCCGCATCATGCCCGAGGTCACCGAGGGGCTCGCAGACTGGGTTGTGAAGGATCAGACCCGTCGCGGCGTCGACATCCACCTCAACACGCAGCTTTCCAGCGCTGAGGGCGGCAACATCGAGCTCTCGACCGGCGAAAACTACGAGTCCGACCTCATCGTCTGGACCGCGGGCGTTATGCCCCGCCCGTTCCTCAAGGGCACCGACCTTCCGATCGGTGGGCGCGGACACGTCGTCGGCACGCCGTCGCTGCGCGTCGCAACCGAAGAGGGCGAAATCGTCGAGGGCGCATGGACCGCGGGCGACACCTCGCAGGTTCCCGATATCTCCTCGACCCCCGGCCCCGGCGGCTTCTGCGTTCCGAACGCACAGCACGCCGTGCGCCAGGGCAAGCTCCTCGCAAAGAACATCGTTGCGACGCTGCGCGGCGAGGGTGTGCACGAGTACAACCACAAGAACGCAGGCGCTGTCGCTGGCCTCGGCATGAACACCGGTGTGTTCCGCTCGGGCAACTTCACGCTCAAGGGCTACGTTGCGTGGCTCGCACACCGCTTCTACCACGGCCTCGCAATCCCCACGTGGGAGCGCAAGTGGCGCGTGTTCGGCGGCTGGGTTGGCCACTTCTTCCTCGGTCGTGACATCGTCAACATCGAGGCTGTGACTGAGCCGCGCGCGATCTTTGAAGAGTTCGCTTCGCGTCCGCGCCCCGCAGCAGACTAAGTTTCGCAGCTCAAGGCCGCGGGATCCTTCGGGATCCCGCGGCCTTTTGCGTTGCCGCCGCCCAGCCCTCACGCCCGCGCGCTTTGCTGCGGTGCCGGGCCCGCCCACCCTCACTGCGGTGCCGGGCCCGCCCACCCTCACTGCGGTGCCGAACCCGCCCACCCTCACTGCCCCGATTAATCTAGTCCGAGGCTTATTCGGGACGAGAAGGGCTCCTCGAGGAACATAAGGGTCGGACTAGTTGCTCCTGAGGCGGTGCCGGCGGCTGCCGCGGCTGCCGCGGCTGCTCCGCAGCCGTGCCCTGGGCCCTGGGCGCGGGGCAGCGGTGTGCGGGTGCGGCTGGGAGGGGCCGGCAGCGCACGCTGCTTTCCGGCCGCGGGAATCCCTTGGTGCCCGCAGCAGGAGCCTTCCTCAATCAATGGGAGGGGCGCGAAGCACCCGCGGCAGTCTGAGGAGATTCTCGGTCACAACGCCGTCCTGTCTGCCCCCAGTTTTCTAAAGTGAGGCATATTCGGGCTGTGCAGGGGTCGCAATGGATTAATCGGGGTGTGTGGGGTGGGTGGGGGAGGGAGCCGAGTAGGGGTGACGGGGA
>NZ_JBLUNZ020000020.1:0-12420 GCF_048061935.2 Leucobacter sp. BZR 635
TCGCGGCGCAAGCCGAGGTCGGTGCCCGCCTCCGAGCCGACCGAGTTTGAACCGCCCTCGCCGCGGGTCGCCATGACGATGCCGCAGCGCACGCCGAACTTGTCGTTCCAGACGCCGCACGGCGTCACGGTTCCCGCGTCGTCGTCAGGGTGCGCCCAGATGCTCAGCACGTCGATCTTGTCGCGGTTCACCTCGGTCGCAACCGACGGCTTCCCGAGGGCGAGCTCAACTTCTTCGTCGGCTGCGACTGCGGGGCTGGCTCCGACGAGGGGAGCAATGAGCCCCGCCGCCAACAGCAGGCCCGCGAGGGCTCTCGGTCGGTATCTGTGCACAACTTCCTCCTTGAAGTAGACGGGGCTCGGGGCCCGCGGAATGGGGCAGTGTCGGCCCAGCTCCCGTTCTACCCTCTCAAAGTGGACAGCTATGCGCAAGAGTGATCAACATCAATCAAGAAAGCAGGCAAATAGCTGATCGCAACTGATCATTTTGCTGATCACTTCGAAGGGCGGAGCGCTGTTTTGGAGCGCGCTGAAGAGCCCCGAGGGCGACAGCGGGCGACAGCGGGCGACAGCGGGGGGCTGCCCGGAATGTCTGCTACCCGAGATCGACCGCGACAGTACGCCCCTCAGCCGCCGAGCGCACGGCAGCGTCGGCGAGCACGAGTGCCGCGCGCCCGTCCGCGAAGGTTGAGCTCGCCGAGTCCTCGCCACGCGCCAGCCGCACAAAGGCGTCAAACTCAAGCGCGTAGGCGGCAGCGTAGCGCTGCAGGAAGAAGGCCTGGTACGGTGCCTTGGCTTCGACGGTCTCCGCTGTCGAGAGGCTGACGAGGCTCGTCGGCGCGTTCGCGACCTGCAGCATGCCACCGGCTCCAAAGGCCTCGATGCGCTGGTCGTAGCCGATTGCGCTGTGCCGGGAGTTGATGATCGTGACGATCGCCCCGGAGGCCGCGCGCAGCGTCGTGACGGCCGTGTCAAGGTCGCCGTGCTGCTGCGCGCCAGTGTCGAACAGCGCGCCGCCGATCGCCGTCACCTCGACGATGTCGGGGAGGAAGTACCGCGCCATGTCGAAGTCGTGGATCGTCATGTCGCGGAAGATTCCGCCAGAGACGCCGACGTACTCCGCGGGCGGGGCGGCGGGATCGCGGCTCACGATCGTGAGCTGCTCGAGCCTGCCGATCTCGCCCGCCGCGACCCGCGCTTGGACGGCCGAGAACGCGGGGTCGAAGCGCCTGTTGAAGCCGATCGCGACGGGTACGCCCGAGGCCGCGACCCGCGGCGCAAGGGCGTCGACGCGTGCGATGTCGAGGTCGATCGGCTTCTCGCAGAGCACTGGCAGCCCAGCGTCAACCGCAGCCCCGATGAGATCGACGTGGGTTGGCGTTGGGGACGCGATGAGCACGGCGTCGATCTCGCCCGAGTCGATGAGTTCCTCGGCGGAGGCAGTCGCTGTGCCACCGAAGCGCTCGGTGACCGCCGTCGCGCCCGCGATGAAGGGGTCCGCGACCCGGGCGAGCGTCGCGTCGGGCGACGCCGCGATGTTTGCTGCATGGGCCTGGCCGATGCGGCCGGTGCCGATGAGGCCGATGCGGATCGGGCTGTGCGTCATCTCGTGTTCCTTGTCCCCGGGGCCTGGCGCGGGCTCGCGCCAGGCCCCGGTGTGTCATTGTAGGTAGCGCTCAGCACCACGGGCGCAGCGCCTCACGGTTCTGCAGGTGGTCAGCCGCGCGCCGGGCGCGGAACTCTGCGAGCGGGGTGTCCGGTGCCGGCAGCACGTCCTGTTCAACGACCACCCACCCCTCATAGCCCGAAGCCTCGATGGCGCTCATCACGGCGGCGAGGTCGATGTCGCCCCTCCCGAACGCGGTGAACGCGCCCGATGACCAGACGTCGACCATGCCGCCGCCTGCCGCAGTCACGCGCCCCAGCTCGACCGCGTCGACGTCTTTGAGGTGCAGGTGGTTTATGCGAGAGCCCCAGCGCTCGACGGCGACAAGCGGATCCCCGCCGCCGAGCAGCAGGTGCCCAGTATCGAGCGTAAGGCCGACGGGCACACGCTCGAGCAGCCTGTCGATCTCCTCGGGCGACTCGACGAAGGTGCCCGCGTGGTGGTGGAACGTGGGTTCAAGTCCCGCCGCGCGCACCCGCGCGTCGGCAGTCTCAAGGTTCCGCGCAAGGCGGTCCCAGCCCGCAGCATCGAGCCCGTCGACTCCAAGCCCTGGACGGGCAGCGCGCTGCGCCGAGCCTGAGTCCGCGAGCGTCGGCTTCGGCAGCAGTGCCGGGGCGGTTCCCCCCGTCGCCGCCCCAAGCTCTTCGGCGAGAAGCGCCGCTTCTGTGAACATCGAGAGCGCGGCTTCAAGTTCTGGGAGCGCGGAGGCAAACGCCGCATCGTCGCTGAACGGCAGCTGCACCCAACCGCCCGCGAGCTGCATGCCGAAGCGGCGCAGGCGATCCCGCAGCTCGCCCCCGGTGCCGAGGAACCCGAGCGGGCCGAGATCCACCCCCGCGTAGCCGGTTTCGGCGAGCGTCTCGAGGATCTCGTCGGGTGAGAGCGTGTCAGCCCCCTCCGGCGTGAGCTCGAAGACGCCGAAGCTCACTGGGGCACCTGCCACGGTTGCGCGCATTGGATTCCGTTCTCTCTCGGGTGGGTGGGTGACGCTCGACACCGTACGCCGGGTAGTCCCCCGGGTGGCCGGACCGCTCGAATGCCGAGCGGCGAGGCCGCGGCACTCAGCCGAGCAGGGGCCGCTGTGCCTTCACCCGTTGCTCGTACGCTGCCCGCGCGCGCTGCGTCGACACGACCGTCGAGACCTCGGCGACGGGAACGTCCCACCAGCCGGCGCCGTCGGGCGCGTACACGTGCGGGTCGCTGTTGATGTGGATGAAGGTCGATCCGGAGGAGGCCTTCGCGGTCGCGACCGCCGCCTGAAGATCTACGATCGCGGTCGCACCGGGCTGCACCTCCAAGACGTCCATGCCGTAGCTCCTTGCGTTCATCGCGAGGTCTACGGGGAGGCGCTCCTCGCCCTGGAAGCTGAGGCTCTCAGCGTCGTAGGCGCGGTACTTCGTGCCGAAGCGCTCGGAGCCGACAGTCTCAGAGAGGTGCCCGATCGATGCGTAGCCGTGGTTCTGGATGAGCACAACAATGATCTTGATGCCCTCGGCGACGGCGGTCACGAGCTCGGTGTTGAGCATGAGGTACGAGCCGTCGCCGACCATGACGATCACGTCGCGGTCGTCCCCCATCGCGAGCAGCCCGCGCTTCGCGCCCAGCCCGCCCGCGATCTCGTAGCCCATGCATGAGAAGGCGTACTCGACGTGGTAGCCGAGCGGGTCGCGAACGCGCCAAAGCTTGTGCAGGTCGCCCGGGAGCGAGCCCGCCGCCTGCACGATCACGTCGCGCGGGTCAGAGGCGCGCTGCACGGCCCCGACGATCTCAGGCTGGCCCGGCAGCTCACGCCCGGAGGGCTCGAAGGCGCCGTCGACGAGCGCATCCCACTCTGCGTTCTCCGTAGCGATCCGCTCGGCATATTCCACCGCGACGCGCTCCCCCGCGAGCTCGGCAGTGAGCGACATGAGCGCCTCGCGGGCGTCGGCGATGAGCGGGAGCTGCGTGCCGTGTTTGTAGGCGTCGAACGCGGCGACGTTGATGTTCAGGAACCGCACCTTGGGGTGTTGGAACGCGGTGCGGGAGGCGCTCGTGAAGTCGCTGTAGCGGGTGCCGATCCCGATCACGAGGTCTGCTTCTGCCGCGAGCCGGTTCGCCGCGAGGCTCCCCGTTGCTCCCGCCCCGCCGAGGTACTGCGGGTGGTCCCACGGCAGCGCGCCTCCGCCTGCCTGCGAGGTCGCGACGGGAATGCCCGTCGCCTCTACAAACGTCCGCAACTGTTCCTCCGCCCCCGAGTAGAGCACGCCGCCGCCAGCGACAATGAGTGGCCGCCGGGCCGCGCGGATCGCCTCGACCGCCGCAGCAATCGCGTCGCGCTCGGGGAGTGGCCTGCGGATGCGCCACTCGCGGGGCTGCAGGAACTCGAGTGGCACGTCGAGGGCCTCGGCCTGCACGTCCTCCGGCAGCGAGATCGTGACGGCGCCTGTCTCGGCGGGGTCCGTGAGCACCCGCATCGCGGCGAGAGCGATCGAGAAGAGCTGCTCGGGTCGCTGCACGCGGTCGAAGAACCGCGACAGCGGCCGGAACGCGTCGTTCACGGTTATCCCGATGTCGTGCGGCTGCTCGAGCTGCTGGAGCACGGGATCCGCGACCCGCGTCGCGAAGGTGTCGCTCGGGAGCAGCAGTGCGGGGAGCCTGTTCGCTGTCGCGAGCGCCGCTGCCGTGAGCATGTTGCTCGCGCCGGGACCGACCGAGGCGGTCGAGGCGTAGGTGCCGCGCCGCCTGTGCATGCGCGCGTAGCCAACGGCCTGGTGCACCATCGCCTGCTCGTTGCGTGCCTGATAGTAGGGCATGAGCGCAGGCTGCTCGGCATGCAGCTGCTTGAGCGCCTGGCCAACGCCAGCGACGTTCCCATGCCCGAAGATACCGAAGACGCCCGGAATCGTGCGCTCCCGGATCTCAGTTCCGTCCGCGTCGCGATCCACCGTCCACTGCTGGGCGAGGAACTCGATGAGGGCCTGGCCAACCGTCATTCGTCTCGTGGTCATCGCGTCTCTCCTTCTGAGGCTGCGGGCGGGAAAACGGGCGGGGCCGGGCTAGCTGGCTGCGCTGAACGGGAGGCGGGCGTCGAACTCCTGCCCGTCCCAGGTCGCCCGAACCCAGGCGTGCGCCGGGTCGTCGGTGATATTCCAGACGCGCTCGGCGTCCGGGCCCGCCATCACGTTGAGGTAGTAGAGGTCGTAGCCGGGCGCCGCTACGGCGGGGCCGTGGTAGCCGAACGGTACGAGCGCGACGTCGCCCGTGCGCACCATCGCGTCGATCTCGATCTCACCTGCCAGGGAGGAGTAGGTGCTGAACATACCGAAGGCTGCGTCAGGGCTCGCGGCGGCGGGGGCGTCGGCGGTCGGAGCCGCCTCGAAGTAGTAGATCTCCTCGAGCCGCGACTCGGTGCCCGGGACGTGCTCGTCGTGCTTGTGGGGCGGGTACGACGACCAGTTCTCGGAGGGGGTGATGACCTCGCAGACGATGAAGCGCGCGGCGTCGAGCGCCTGCGGGGTGCCGAAGTTGTGGACCTGCCGGCTCGAGGCCCCCGCCCCGCGGAGCTCGACCGGGGTCTCAGCGGCCGCAATGCGCCGCGTGGGGAACAGGGTATGCGTCGGTGAGGTCGCGACTGCGAAACGGCCACCGGCGGCTGACGCGACCGTTGCAGTCGTCGCGGCAGAGAGGTAGAGCACGTCGGTCGGGCCGGAAAACACCGATGCCCGCCCGGCAAGCTCGGTCGTTGTCTCCTGCGCGGATCCCAGGCTACCCGCCCCGTGGTCGCGGTGCGTGACGGCGAAGGATCCGGAGAGCGGAATCACCAGGCGCTCGATCCCGGTCTGCTCGAGTTCGAGCGAGCTGCCGGCCCCGAGGCGCGCGACGCGCAGCCCGGTGTGCTGCCACCCGGGTGTGCGCTCGTCGACAACGGTTTCCCAGCCGCCAGCGGAGAGCTCTCCGCGTCGGTGGAACCAGCGTGCACTCGCGTCGCTCATAGCCAGCGAACCCTCCTCCGTGGTGACCTACGTCGTTGTCAGTGTAGGCGCACCGAACTTCGCCGGGCACCCGCAAATCCATAATGTCCTAACATCATCACAAGGGCAAGCTTTCCGCAGAGTGAGATCGGCGCGCACGCACCAACAACGACGGGAGGCCGGGGAAGCTCTCGCTTCCCCGGCCTCCCGGAATCACCTCGCGTTAGCCGCGCGGCTTCTCAACCATTTCGGTGGTCTCGATCTCATCGCCCGGCTGGATGTCGTTGAACTTGCCGAGGCCGATACCAGCCTCGAAGTCCGTCTTCACCTCAGTGACGTCGTCCTTGAAACGACGCAGCGACTCGATGGCGAGCCCGTCGGCGATAACGACACCCTCGCGGATGACGCGTGCCTTGGCGTTTCGCGTGATCGTTCCCGAGCGCACGATAACACCGGCAATGTTGCCGAACTTGGACGAGCGGAAGACCTCGCGGATCTCCGCAACGCCCGACTGAACTTCCTCGTACTCCGGCTTGAGCATGCCCGTGAGCGATGCCTCAATGTCATCAAGCGCGTTGTAGATGACGTTGTAGAACCGGATGTCGATGCCCTCGCGCGCAGCACGCTCGCGTGCCTTGACGTCGGGGCGCACGTTGAAGCCGATGACGATCGCGTTGTCGATCGTGGCAAGATCCACGTCCGACTCGGTGATCGCGCCGACGCCGCGGTGGAGGATACGGAGCTGGACCGAATCGTCCACCTCGATCTTCATGAGCGACTCTTCAAGTGCCTCAACAGCACCCGACACGTCACCCTTGATGATGAGGTTGAGCGACTCAACCTTGCCATCCTCGAGCGCCTTCGTGAACTCTTCGAGGCTGATGCGCTTGCGAGCCTTGGCGAGCAGAGCGTTGCGCTCGGCTGCTTCACGCTTCTCAGCGATCTGACGCGCGGTGCGATCCTCAGAAACGACAAGGAAGTTGTCGCCGGCGCGGGGCACCGAGGACAGACCCTGAACCGAAACTGGACGCGACGGCAGCGCCTCGAGTACGGCGTCGCCGTTCTCGTCGTGCATTGCACGCACGCGACCGTATGCGGTGCCCGCGACAATCGCATCGCCGACGCGGAGCGTACCCGACTGGATGAGCACGGTAGCAACCGAGCCGCGGCCCTTATCGAGCTTCGCCTCAATCGCGACGCCGCGCGCTTCCTTGTCCGGGTTCGCACGCAGGTCGAGACCAGCGTCTGCGGTGAGGAGTACAGCTTCGAGCAGCTCAGCAATGCCGATGTTGTTCTTCGCCGAGACGTCGACGAACATGACGTCGCCGCCCCACTCTTCAGAGACGAGACCGAACTCGGTGAGCTGCTGACGC
Source organism: Leucobacter sp. BZR 635 (assembly GCF_048061935.2). Classification (NCBI taxonomy): domain Bacteria; kingdom Bacillati; phylum Actinomycetota; class Actinomycetes; order Micrococcales; family Microbacteriaceae; genus Leucobacter; species Leucobacter sp. BZR 635. The sequence continues at coordinate 6,989 of NZ_JBLUNZ020000020.1, forward strand.
ACCTTCTCAGGGTTCGCGGCTTCCTTATCGATCTTGTTCACTGCGACCACGATCGGCACGTTCGCCGACTGTGCGTGGTTGAGCGCCTCAATCGTCTGCGGCATGATGCCGTCATCCGCCGCGACCACGAGGATCGCGATATCGGTGACCTGCGCGCCACGAGCACGCATGGCGGTGAACGCCTCGTGACCCGGGGTATCGATGAAGGTCAGCGCGCGGTCGACGCCGTCGTGCTGGGTGTGCACCTGGTACGCACCGATGTGCTGCGTGATGCCGCCGGCCTCGCCGCCGCCAACGTTCTCCTGGCGGATCGCGTCGAGCAGGCGGGTCTTACCGTGGTCAACGTGACCCATGACGGTGACAACCGGCGGACGCGGCTGGAGCACGTCATCGCCCTCTTCTTCGAGTTCGGCTTCGATATCAATATCGAATGCCTCGAGGAGCTCGCGATCCTCGTCCTCCGGCGAGACGATCTGGATCTTGTAGCCCAGCTCGTCACCGAGGATCTCGAACGTTGCCTGGTCGAGCGACTCAGTCGCCGTCGCCATCTCACCGAGGTGGAAAAGGACGGTTACGAGGTTCGATGCGCTCGTGTCAATCTTGTCTGCGAAGTCAGACAGCGACGCACCACGGCGCAGACGGATCTGCGTGGTGCCGTTGCCGCGAGGTACGCTGACGCCGCCAAGTGACGGTGCCTCGCGCATCTCGAATTCTGCGCGCTTTGCCCGCTTCGACTTTCGTGCCTTGCTCTTGGAGCCGCCGCGACCGAACGCGCCAGCCGTGCCTGCACCGCGGCCGCCACGGCCACGTCCGGCGAAACCGCCAGCCGGGCGCGGAGCACCGAAACCGCCGCCGGGGCCACCAGCACCGCCGGGGCCGCCGCCTGGGCGGTTGAAGCCGCCGCCTGCGCCACCGGGACGAGGAGCGCCACCGGGACGAGGTGCGCCACCCGGGCGGGGGCCGCCACCGGGACGACCCGGAGCACCGGGACCGCCGGGGCGGGGAGCTGCGGGACGCGGGATGTTCCCGGGGTTCGGGCGGTTGCCGCCCATGCCCTGGTTCGCCGCGAACGGGTTGTTGCCGGGGCGCGGGGGACGGGGAATGCCCATTCCCTGGCTCGAAGCAAACGGGTTGTTGCCGGGGCGTGGGCCGCCGGGCTTCGGAGCGCCAGCCTTGGTAGCGCCACCGGGCTTGGGAGCACCGGGCTTTGCGTCACCTTCGGGCTTCGCAGCTGCGGGCTTTGCGTCAGCTGCCTTCGCGTCAGCTGCCTTCGGCTCTGCTGCCTTCGCTGCCGGAGCAGCTGCTTCCTTCGGGGCCGCCGGTGCCTCAGCCGCGGGGGCTGCCGGAGCCGGGGCTCCGGGCTTCGGGGCTCCGGGGCGTGCGGGCTTGGGCGCGCCGGGCTTCTTCGGGGCAGCGGCCTTCGCCGGTGCCTCGTCAGCTGCGGGCTCGCCTGCCTTCACGAGTTCTGGGTGGTCCTTGACGAACGCCTTGAGCTTGCGCACCGTAGGGGGCATGATCGTCGAGGACGGGGTCTTCACGAACTCATTGAGTTCGTCATTCAAAATCTCAACCGCTTTTTTGCTCTCAATACCGAGCTCTTTAGCGATCTCACTTACGCGTGGGTTAGCCACTTTTCTCCTGTCTGGGTTCACGCCAGACAGGCGAGAACCAAAATTACCGGACGGGTCTCATTGTGAGCCGCTCATTACTTGTCCATCAGCATTTTCAGCCTGTTCTCTAGTGGTTGAACATCGAGTTGCCTCGACGCTCTGAGTGCTCGCGCGAAGGTCCCACGCTGCACTGCAAGATTCATACACTCTGCGGTCTCGTGCACCCAAGCGCCTCGCCCTGGCAGCACAGCACGCTCATCAACAATCAGATGACCGTCACGCACCACCACACGAAGGAGTTCCGCGCGCGTCGCCCGTGTCCTACAGGCAACGCAAGTCCGAATCGGATCCATCTTACCAGCTTCCAGCCGTGCGTGTCCCCGGGTGTTGCTCCGCTGCGGAGCAACACCCGGGGACAGTGAGCTATTTTGTCCCGCTGTGACTCAGTCGTTCATGATCGAGTCGGGCTGGATATCAATCTTCGCGCCCGTGAGCTTTGCGGCGAGGCGGGCGTTCTGGCCTTCCTTGCCGATCGCGAGCGACAGCTGGAAGTCGGGCACGAGCGCGCGAACCTGCTTCAGCGACTCGTTGATCATGAACACGTCGGTCACCTTTGCGGGCGACAGGGCGTTCGCGACAAACTTCGGAAGCTCCGGCGAGTAGTCGACAATGTCGATCTTCTCTTCGCCGAGCTCGCCCATGACGGCGCGCACGCGGCTGCCCATTTCACCAATGCAGGTGCCCTTGGCGTTGATCCCGGCCTGCTTGGCGCGAACGGCGACCTTGCTGCGGTGGCCGGCCTCACGCGCAAGCGACACGATCTCGACGAGGCCCTCGCCGAGCTCGGGAACCTCGCGTTCGAAGAGCTTCCGCACGAGGCCCGGGTGGGTACGCGAGAGCACGATCTGGGGGCCCTTGAGTCCCTTCGAGACGCTCGTCACGTAGACACGAACACGCGAACCGTGTGCGTACTCTTCGCCGGGAATCTGCTCCTCGGGCGGGATGATGCCCTCGACCTCTCCGAGATCGACATGCACCATACGGGGGTTCGGGCCCTGCTGGATGACTCCAGAGACGACCTGCCCCTCCTTGTCCTTGAACTGCCCGAGCACAGCATCGTCTGAAAGGTCGCGCAGGCGCTGGTTGATGACCTGCTTGGCAGCGCTCGATGCGACACGACCGAATTCGTCGGTGGTGATGTACGCCTCGCCGATCACGTTCTCTTCTTCGTCGAGTTCGGGGACGAGCACTGAGATTTCGCCGCTCTTGCGGTCGAGCGTGACTCGGACGTCCTCGGTCGGCGGTACAGGAAGAGCCTGGTTCTCAGCGTGCCGCACATATGCGGTCTGAATCGCCTGCTCGATGATCTCGGCGAGCTCCTCGAAAGGGATCTCCCTCTCGCGCTCAAGCCCTCGCAGCATGGCAAGATCAATCTTCACGGTTTCCTCCTGGATATTGAGATGTCTATTCAGATGTTCCGGCGGGTGTTCTCGCTCGGGTAGTCCACAAGAATAGCTCACTGCCATGGCGTGAGCCTGCCGGTACGCTTGCATAATGACCGCTGCCCCCGATTTCGTGCCGCCACGCAGCGCGCCGCACGCGCTCTCAACCCTCGGCGTCGTGCTCGTCGCGGCTGGGCGGGGAGAGCGGCTCGGGGCCGGTAGGCCGAAGGCGTTCGTCGAGCTTGGCGGGCGCACGCTCATCGAGCACTGTCTCGCGACGGTCTCCGCGCTTGCGGGCGGAGGGCATCTGGTGGTCGTCGTGCCCGCGGCACTCGCACCGGACACCCTCGACATCGTTGCAGCTGTGTCGCACAGTGGTTCCGCGTGGGACGTGTCGGTGACCCCGGGCGGGCGCGAGCGCCACGAGTCGGTACGGTTCGGGATCGATGCACTCCCCGGCCACGTCGATGTTGTTCTCGTGCACGACGCGGCCCGGCCGCTCGCGCCAGCCGCGCTGTTCGAGCGGGTTGCCGCCGAGGTGCGGCGGACTGGCGATGCGGTGATTCCGGCGCTCCCGGTGGCGGACACGCTCAAACGGGTCGGCCCGGACGGGGTCGTCCACGAAACCGTCGACCGCTCACCCCTCGTTGCCGTGCAGACGCCGCAGGGCTTTCCCCGGCTCGGACTCGCAGCCGCGCACGACAGACTCGGTTCTGGTGAAAACAGCCCCGGTGGGCTCGGATCTGGCGGGCTCAACCCTGGCGGACGCGGCACGGCCAGTTCTGGGCCGACCGATGACGCTGAGGTCGTGCAGCGAGCTGGCGGAACCGTGCGCACGGTAGCGGGGGACATGTTCGCGCACAAGCTCACGACCCCCGGCGACCTTGCCCTACTTGAGGCGCTCCTCAGCGCCCAGAGCGGAGACACCATTGACCTCACTTCCTGACATTCGCGTTGGCTCTGGCTTCGATGTGCACGCCTACGATGCCGATGCGCCGCTCTGGCTCGCCGGCTTGGAATGGCCCGGGGAACCCGGGCTTTCCGGACACAGCGATGGCGACGCGGTCTGCCACGCGGTCGTCGACGCCCTGCTCTCGGCGGCGGGCCTCGGCGATATCGGCGGGCTGGTGGGAGTGGACGATCCCGAGATGGCGGGCGCGGCGAGTACCGGCTTCGTCAGGCTCGCGCTTGAGCGGCTTGCCGCTGCGGGCTTTCGGCCGGTGAATGTATCGGTGCAGATCGTCGGCAACCGCCCGAAGTTTTCGCCGCGCCGCGAGGAGGCGCAGCGAGTGATGACCGCCCTTGTGGGCGCCCCGGTGTCGCTCAGCGCGACGACGACGGACCATCTCGGTTTCACTGGCCGAGGCGAGGGGCTCGCCGCGATCGCCACCGCGCTCGTCACGCGCCGACCGTAGGACCGGAGCCAGGGCCAGGAACCGGAGCAGGATCGGAAGCAGAGCCGGAGCAGCAGCGGCGCTGCGACGGCGTTCACGGGAGCGCCACCTGCACTGGAACGGTGCGGCCCCGCTCTATGGCGTAGCCGCGACCCGGAGGGAAGTCTGCCCGCGTCACCCTCCCCAGGGGCTCACGAAACGGGGTCTGCCCCTCCCCCTCGTCTGGCTGGAGCGAGAGCCCCCAGGTTGGCTGTTTCAGCGCGGTCAGCAGATCCCACACCGCTCCGCCCGTGCCCGTCTCGTACTCGAATAAGACGAGCGCCGGGGCGTGCCGCGCGGTCTTAGCCAGCGCCACCAACAGCGGGAGGGCAACCGTGTCTTCCGCTTGCGCGGGGCATTCGACAACAATGATCCGTCGCGTGGCTGCCCCAAGCGGGCTTCTGGTGGGCTCTCCGGCAGCGGCGAGCCGTTCCCCCTCGTGAACGCGAGGCGGAGCCTCTGATCCACCGCCCACGCTGCCCACGAGCCGCGGCGGTTCCCGCGGTGCCCTCCCGCCAAGGGCTTCGATAAGCGCCCGGGAGAGGCCACTCACCGCTTCGACGCCGTGCGCGACCCGATCCCACACAATATCCGCGGACTGTGCCGCTGCCTCCGCCTCCGCTTCGCCGCGCCCAGCCGCGTCATCGGCGGGCAGACCAGGCGCGGCCCAAGCCGCCGGTCCGGCTTTGGGTTCCCACCGCTCACGCGCGAAGGTGAGAAGTATGCGTTCTACTGACTCGCCGCGGGCCGCAGCCCATCGTTCAACCGCCCGCACACAGCTCCGGGTCGCCGTTGACAGCCCCGCCCCGCTCGGCCCTGCGACGACGCCGAGGCCGGTCGTGGGCATGCCGACCCCTGCAAGGGAGCGAGTATCAATGCCGTACACCGGACGCCCGTCGACCGCGGGCGGCAGCGCGTGCGCCGACACACGCTTCGGAGCATTACGC
>NZ_JBLUNZ020000021.1:0-11472 GCF_048061935.2 Leucobacter sp. BZR 635
TCGCGCACATCGGACACCGCCCAGCCGGCGCGCACCCACTCCGCTCGCACCCCCGCGGCGGCTGTGAGCGCTTGCGCTGGATGCAGCACAACAAGGTCTTGGACGAGCTGCCCGCCCTCCGGGCAGTGTTGCGGCAGCAGTGAGCCGAGAATCTCAACCCGGTTCTCGGGACTGTTATCCCAGGGGATCTCGATCTCGCCAAACGCCGCGAACCAGCCTTCGCGTATGCCGCTCGCGGCGACGGCGGAGTCGAGCTCGGACTCCACCCAGCGCAGTTGCTCGGCAAGCGACGCAGGCGAGTTTTCGGGGAGCTGCGGCTCCGCGGGAGCTGATGCAGTTGGGGTCGGGTCCATGGGGTACTCCTCCGCGGTGCATCCGGCGATTCCGACGGCTGCACCGCATGCCGCGATAACCGCGCGTGTGGGGCGGCGAGGCTGCCTCCGCGCCTTTCTTCGTAACCTGGTCATTGGCGTGTTTCCTTTCATTGCTCACCGCTCCGAGATTGCTCACCGCACCGGGATTTCTTACCGCTCCGGGATCGCCCGCCTCATCGGGCAGTTCCGCGCACCTGCAGGCTGTCGAGCGTCGCGCGATCAAACATCTGCGTGGTGATTCTCGCTGTCGTGTTCAGCGCCTGGGTGTCCAGGTCGCCGTAGCCCTGGCCAGACGATGCGCTCAGCCCGAATGGGCCGGCGCGGGGCCCCTCGCCCAGAAACGAGTGCCCGTCTGTCGCAGCGAATCGACGCGCGGCGTCTCCGGCCGAGGGGAATTCGATCGCCCCGTCGTAGTCGGGGAAGCGCTGCGGAACGCCTAACAGGGGTTTCGACTGGTGGGTTGGGAGCGGCCGCCCGGCAAGCGCCGCCCCGGTGGGGGCGAGCCGATCGGCGGGGGCATTGCTCGCATAAATTCCGAGCAGCCCGGAGTCGGTGCGTTGCACGCGTAGGCCGGCCAGCTCTGGCACTTCACGAGGGTCGAGGCCGGCTGATCCCAGCATCACGAAGGTGTCGACCGGGTAGCTGATTCGGGTCAGCGCGGATGCTGCCACCGTCGTGCCGTAGGAGTGAGCGATGACGTTAGTCACCGGTCTATCGACCGTGGCGTTCAGCCGTGAGACAGCCATCGCGTCGAGCTCTGCGGCAAGTCGCTCTGCTCCGACAAGAGCGCGGTCAGACCGCAGGACCTCTCGCGAGGGCGGCATCTTCGGCGTCTCATATCCGAGCCAGGCGACGACCGCCGGGGCGCCTCCCTCACCGCGTCGCAGCAGGGAGCTCTGCACCTGAAAGAGGTTTCGGCCCGCGCTGTCCCAGGCGGGCAGCGCGTCCGACGCGTCGCTGCCCATGCCTGGCACAAGCCAAGATGTGTGCGTCGAGGTATCTAGGTTGCCGTAACCGATCGCCGCGGTGGGGACGCCGTTACCGAGTTCGAGCGAGTACACCTGAATGGGCGGCCACTCGATACGCTGCGCCGCGGCGCGGTCGAGGAGCTGCTGAATTTCGGCGAGCACCCTGCGCGCCTCGGCATCGAGGAGCTGCGGGTTTGCACGGAACCCATCGATGGCAATGCGATTGGCACGGTCACGCACGGACGGGAGTAGCCCGCCGAGATTGCCGATGGTGGTGGGAACACTCAGCATGAGCTCGTCCCGCTGTGCAGCGGTGAGCCCCGCCCACCAGCTGACCACTCGGGCGGGATCGGGTCGACGGCCGGTCGCGCTCGAGATCCCATCGGAGCCCCACAAAGACTCAAGCAGCGGGTGATCTGTCCGCCACGTCACGGGTGGCCGTACGACGCCGCCCAACTCTCCCGTGAGGCCGAGCGCTACGGCTTGGGTGCGTCCGCCGGGAAGCCCCTGTCCAAAGCTTGCGAGCTGCGCCACGGTTGTGCCGTGGAGACTCCCGACGAGTGCGCGTTCCGCCCCCATCCGTTCGTCAACGAGCCCGTCCCAACGGGCCCGCAGCAGCCGAATCTCACTCAGGTCATCGTGCCAGCGCTGCGCTGCGCGCTGCCAGCTCAGCTGATAGGCGTCTCGCAATAGCTGCAGCTGTACCTGGCGTTCGCCCGCGTCAAGCCCAGAGGCGTCATCGCGGAGGCTGGGCTCAGGCATGTTGATACCGGGCGGGGCCTCCCAGTGATCCATCGTCCGCGCCCGGATCGCCTCGGCGATGCGGTCGATCGTGCGCCACTCTTCACGGATACCTCGCAGCCGTCTGGTCGCCGCCGCCTCAAGACGGTCGGCCTCACGGTGCACTCGGTAAACCACGGTGCCGTGCACCCTGATCGCAGCCCGCGCCGTGATGGCGGCATCTTCCACGGCGGCGGCTGCCGGCATGAGCACGCTGTCGAGCTTGTGCTTGAGCGCGGTGACCGAGGTGCCTTCGAGCTGAGCGAGTTGCGTCTGCGCTGACAGCACCGACGAAGAGAAATTCACCACGTTGGTCCAGAGCTCGTCGAGGTAGCGGGCCACTGCCTCCACCTGTTCGTTACTCCCGGCGCGCGGCGTGCCGCGAAACAAGTCCGAGGCCACCGGGACAGCGGTCATCATTGCTCCCCCGCGCTCAGCAGAAACCCGCCAGGCATCGCGCGGGTGATCGCCGCGTCAAGCTCCGAGCTCTCGCTGAGGAGAGCTGCAGCGGCGAGGCTGGCTGAGTGGGCGGCATCGGCGAGCACCGAGCGCGCAACCGACATACTGGCCAAGAACGAGTCGACCTCATTCCCAGCTCCCGAGACCGTCGGGAATGACGTGGGCTGCCCGAGCCTTCGCGCGCGCAACCCGGTACCCGCTTCGAGTAACCCGCCAGCGATTGACGCCAAGACGCCCTCGTTCAGCCTGACCCGCGTAGTCATGATCGTGCCGAGCCCCGGCAGCCCTAGCGAATACGAGCGGCAATCTCATCGTCCATTGAACGATGAGCGGCTGCGGTCTGCGTGATGAACTGCTGAATCTCGCTGAGCCTGTCGATCACGAGGTTCGCGCTCGCGGTGTACTCGGAATAGGCCGCATCGAGCCGTTTCGAAGCGTTGTCGGTGACGAATCCGGAGGCCACAAGCGCTTGAATCTGGCGCTGCAACTGCTGCAGTTTCGTCGTGATTTCGTCACGCCCGATCCCCAGCTGCGAGGCCGCGGTTTCCATCTCTGCATAGGAAATATTGACGTTTGCCATGTGTGCCATCCAATCTGTCGTGAGATTGCGAAGAGCCCCCAAGATTCGCTCTGCCGGAGTGATTTCCGGGAGCCGCGTCGGTGCGGCTTTCTCAGCGTATTGAGGTGAGGCGGAGCGTGTGGCTCGCGAACGTGAAATGGGGATAACTTGGCCACTCAGGCACAAAAAACCGGCCTGTGCGCAACGCTTCCGTCACGCACAGGCCGGCCATGTCCGGGGTCGTGCCGCGGCTCCGAGCCGCCAGCACACTCCCCAGCAGTTAGTTCTTGTAGGACCCCACGAGGCGCACAGCGCCACCGTCGACGCCCTTGGCACCCTGCTCGAAGCCCGTGAAATCACGCGTCGAGGTGGACACAGTGCCAACGACCCACGGATCCAGCCCCTCAGCCGTCAGCGCGGTCGCCACAAGCGGTGCCTTGTCAGCTGCGACAACAGCAAACATGCCGACGCCGAGGTTCCAAGCCCCCTCAAGCGACTCGAGCGTGTGCCCGCCGAGGTCTGCGAGGTGACGGAACACGGGAAGCGGCGACCAGGTTGAGCGATCCACTTCGATCCACGAGCCGACAGGCAGCACGCGCGCGAGGTTCGCCGCGATGCCGCCTCCGGTCACGTGGCTGAGCGAATGGATCGCCCCAGCCGTAGCCGGGTCTTCGAGCACGCGCAGCAGCGGCGCGGTGTAGAGCGCGGTCGGAGTAAGCAGCGCCTCGCCGTAGCTCGCGCCGAGCTCCGCGCTGTGCTGTTCGTAGCCGATGCCCTTCTCGGTGAGAATGTGGCGGACGAGCGAGAAGCCGTTCGAGTGCAGGCCGGAAGCCGCCATCGCGATCACGACGTCGCCGTCTGCGACGAGACCCGAGTGCAGCATCTTGTCTGCCTCAACGACGCCGGTCGCCGCCCCTGCGACGTCATAGTCATCGGGGCCGAGGAGGCCCGGGTGCTCCGCGGTCTCGCCGCCGACGAGGGCGGTGCCCGTCGCCTGGCACGCCTCAGCGATACCGCGCACGATGTCGGCGATGCGCTCGGGCACAACCTTGCCGCAGGCGATGTAGTCGGTCATAAACAGCGGCTTCGCTCCGACCACGACGATGTCGTCGACGACCATCGCGACAAGATCCTGCCCGATGGTGTCGTGCTTATCAATCGCCTGCGCGATCGCGACCTTCGTACCGACGCCGTCGGTCGACGAGGCGAGCAGCGGGCGCTTGTAGCCCAGCAGCGCCGACGCGTCGAACATGCCGGCGAAGCCACCGAAACCGCCGAGCACCTCCGGCCCGTGGGTGCGCTGGACAGCCGACTTCATGAGTTCGACAGCGAGGTCTCCGGCGGCAGTGTCAACACCGGACTGGGCATAGATCGACGAGTTTTCGCTCACGCTCTAAGGCTACCCTGCCCGCGCGACAAGATTTCGCATTCGAAGCGGGCCCCAGTTTGTTTCCTGATCGTTTACTCGGCCGGAGGTGTGGGAAACTATTAGCTGCGTCGTTTGACGCAAACCCCTTACCCAGTGGAGCGAACTCGCAACATGTGCGGCATTGTCGGCATCGTCTCGTCTGATCACGTCAACCAACAGATCTACGACAGCCTGTTGCTGTTGCAGCATCGCGGCCAAGATTCCACCGGCATCGCAACGCTCGATGGCGATCATTTTCACACGGTGAAGATGAAGGGCCAGGTGCGCGAGGGCTACCGCACCCGCGACATGCGCATGCTCATGGGCAACGTCGGCCTCGGCCACGTGCGCTACGCAACCAAGGGCGACGCCGCCCGCGAGGAAGAAGCGCAGCCCTTCTACGTCGGCGCTCCCTACGGCATCATCCTTGTGCACAACGGCAACCTCACGAACACCCGTGAGCTCACGGCTGAGCTCTACAACGTGGATCGCCGCCACCTGAACACGCACTCCGACACGGAACTGCTGCTCAACGTGCTCGCCAACGAGCTACAGACCAGCATCACCGGCCTGTCGCTCGACGCCGATCAGGTCTTCGAAGCGGTGACGCGACTCCACGAGCGTGTCGAGGGATCCTACGCAGCAATCGCGCTCATCGCCGGCTACGGCCTCGTGGCGTTCCGCGACCCGAACGGCATCCGCCCGCTCGTGCTCGGCCACCGCCTCTCCGAGACCGGCCAAGACGAGTGGGTCGTCGCCTCCGAGTCACTCGTGCTCGAGTCCGGCGGCTATGAGATCGTGCGCGATGTCGAGCCCGGCGAGACGATCCTCATCTCAAACGACGGCACGATGGTGTCGCGCAAGTGCACCCCGAAGTCGCAGCTCGTGCCGTGCGCGTTCGAGTACATCTACCTTGCCCGCCCCGACTCCGTGCTCAGCGGCATCTCGGTCTACGACGCGCGACTGCGCATGGGCGACGTGCTCGCCGAGCGGATCCGCGAGGAGCTGCCCGGCGTCAACATTGATGTCGTCATGCCGATCCCCGATTCGGGCCGGCCCGCAGCGATGCAGCTCGCGCGCAACCTCGGTATCGAGTACCGCGAGGGCTTCTTCAAGAACCGCTACGTCGGCCGCACGTTCATCATGCCCGGCCAGTCGGTGCGCAAGCGCAGCGTGCGCCAGAAGCTCAACGCGATGCACATCGAGTTCAAGGGCAAGGACGTGCTCCTCGTCGACGACTCGATCGTGCGCGGCACGACCTCGCGCGAGATCGTCGAGATGGCTCGCAACGCGGGTGCCCGCTCCGTGATCTTCGCGTCGGCCGCTCCCCCGGTGCTGTTCCCGCACGTCTACGGCATCAATATGCCGTCGCGCGACGAGCTCATCGCGCACGGCCGCACCCCGGCCGAGATTGCCGCGGAGCTCGGGGCGGATCATCTCATCTACCAGACCGTCGAGGGCATGAACCGTGCGATCCTCGCGGGCCAGACCGAGGTCACGAAGCTCGAAGAGAGCTGCTTCACGGGCGAGTACATCGCCGGCAACGTCGACGCCGAGTACCTCGCCTGGGTCGAGGCGACGCAGACGAGCTAGCGGCAGGCGGACGGCTGCGGCGCCCAGCGCTCCCCGGAGTTGGCAGTTGTTGTCGTTCTCGGCCACCCAGAACGACAACAACTGCCAACTCGAGGGCGGCGAGGCACCGGGGGTGTCCCAATTCGCTGCGCGCGACGGGCCAACGCCCGTGGCCGCAGCGGTTGCCCAGCAGCGCGAACGAAACGGCCGCCGTGTTCTGAACAGAACACGGCGGCCGTTTCGTATGCAGCTCAGCGACGAGAACTCACCGCGGCTGCGAAGCTAACTTATTCCGACTTCTTCGGATCCTCCGGAGCGTCACCCTTGCCCTCGGCAGCACCGGTGTCATCGCCGGTGGTGGTGTCGTCCGAGCGAACTTCCTTCTTCAGGATCTTCATCGACTGGCCCAGGCTCTTCGCGAGCGCGGGAAGCTTTGGCGCACCAAAGAGCAGCAACACGATGAATACAATGACGATGAGGGTGGGACCACCCATGTTGCCGATCATGTGAAATGCACTCCTTGTTCAATAACGCTTACGAACAAAACTACCGTAGTTGTCTGCTCGCCGCGTGGGAACGCCTGAGAACGGCGACGAAGGCTCGCTCCGCATCCGCCCCGGAGGTACGAGCGTTAGTTGGCTCCGGCGGCCCCGCCGGGCTTCTGCGGCTCGCTGTCGGCTGATTCGTCAGAGCGAACTTCCTGCTTCAGGATCTTCATCGACTGCCCCAGGCTCTTCGCGAGCGCGGGAAGCTTCGGGGCACCAAACAGCAGCACAACGAGAAAGACAATGACGATCAGGTGCGCTCCGCTGAGTCCTTGCAACATGGCGAGCCCCTTTCAGTTAAGAACTCGCCGATTATTGCACAGCAGCCTGCGGGTTATTCGCGCCCTCACTCAGCTTTTTCGTCTGTTGTGGCGGCCGGTTCCGCGGGCTCAACGCCCTCCCCGACCACCACGGTGTGCTCAAGCACCGCGGTCCCGCGCTTGCGCTTCGCGACAGCGGAGAGGATCAGCGCGAGCACGCCGCCGAGCGTGAGCCCAACGACGCCGCCGATGAGCAGCGTGAAGCCGGCAATCTGCCCCATCGTGTAGAGCGATCCTTCGGGGATCGGAAACAGCGTCGTCACGAGCGCGCCAACGATCCCGCCGACGATTGCGCCGACAATGAGCAGGCGGCCGATTCTCACGGATCGCTGAAGCTCGACGGTCTGCTGCGTTTCGGTTGACATACGGCTATTCTCTCAGGTTTCGTTTGTGTGTTGGGTCTCAGCTGCGTTCGCGAGGAGCGCGGCCGCGTTCGTGAGGCGCGTAGGCCACTCAGCGACCGCGGCGGATCACCGGCAGGAGTCCGTCAAGGTTTGCCCGCGACCCAGAGGCGAGCACGCGCGCGCCCGCCGTCGCTTCGTCCCAGCTGAGAACGCCTGTGGCGATCCCGATCCACGTCTCCGCGTCGGTTTCAATGACGTTGGGCGGCGTTCCGCGTGTGTGGGTCAGCCCGCCGACGCACTGCACCGCACCGTAGGGCGGCACGCGTACCTCGACGGATTTGCCGGGGGCGAGCTCGGCGAGCTCCTCGAGGAGGAAGCGCACCGCGGTCGCAATATCGGTGCGCGCGGTACTCCCGGACTCGACTGCGGCGAGCGCGGCGAGCCCGTCTGCTGCTGAGATCCTGCGTCTGGCCATCAGCCCAGACTATCCTTGAGGTGTGAAGATTCTCGTCTTGGGGCCGGGTGCCCGCGAACACGCCATCGTTCTTGCTCTGCTCTCTGAGGATGCTGGGCACAGCATCGTCTGCGCTCCCGGGAATGCCGGGATCGCGGCGAGCGGGGTCGATACGGTGGATCTGGCGTTCACCGACCCCGTCGCCGTGGAGAAGTACGTGGCCGATCGCGGCTTCGACCTCGTCATCATCGGCCCGGAGGCACCGCTCGTCGCCGGCGTCGCGGACCCACTGCGCGCAGGTGGGGTGCCCGTGTTTGGTCCGAACGCCGACGCCGCCCAGCTCGAGGGTTCGAAGGCGTTCGCGAAGCGGATCATGGACGAAGCGGGCGTGCCGACCGGCCGCGCCGCCCAGGTCACCTCGGACACCGCCGCCGCCGTCCTCGACGAGTTCGGGGCTCCCTACGTGGTGAAGGCTGACGGGCTCGCCGCGGGTAAGGGCGTGCTCGTGACGGAGGATCGCGACGCCGCGCTCGCGCACGTCGCTAGCTGGGCCCCGCACGGCGAGGTGCTCGTTGAGGAGTTCCTCGATGGCCAGGAGGTCTCGCTGTTCTTCTTCGCCGACGGCACGGACGTCGTCGCGCTCACCCCCGCGCAGGACTACAAGCGCATCTTCGACGGCGACGAGGGCCCGAACACCGGCGGCATGGGCGCTTACTCGCCCCTGCCGTGGCTGCCGGGCGGCACCGAGGCCTTCGTCGAGGAGATCAAGCAGACCGTCGCGATCCCGACCGTGCGGCAGCTCGCCGCCGAGGGCACCCCCTTCATCGGGCTGCTCTACTGCGGCCTCATCGTCACGCCGAAGGGCGTGCGCGTCATCGAGTTCAACGCGCGCTTCGGAGACCCCGAGACGCAGGTCGTGCTCGCGCGCCTCGAGTCTCCACTCAGCGCATACCTGCTCGCGGCGGCGCAGGGCGAGCTCGCATCGCTGCCCGCTCCGACGTTCTCAGACGAGCCGGCGATGATCGTCGTGCTCGCGAGCGAGGGCTACCCCGGCGACGTCGCGACGGGCCGCGAGATCACCGGTCTCGACGCTGCTGCCGCGGTTCCCGGCGTGCATCTCGTGCACGCGGCCACGGCACGCACGGCAAGCGACGGGTGGATCGCGACCGGCGGCCGCGTGCTCGGCGTCGTGTCGCGCGGCCAGAACTTCGCCGAGGCCCGCGCCCGCGCGTACTCGGCCATGAACGAGATCGATCTCGAGGGCGGGCAGTTCCGCACGGATATCGCGGAGCGCGTCGCCTAGGCTGCGCCGCTAGGCAGTGTTCGGGTCCGCGGTCCCTGATTCTTCGGAATCGGGATCCGCGGGCTCGGGCGCTGCGCTGGCCTCCGGCTCCGCCTGAATCTCCGCCTGAATCTCCGCCTGAATCTCCGCCTGAATCTCCGCCGGGAGCTCCTCTGCACTCTCCTCTGGGAGTTCTTCGGGCAGCACGGCGGCGAGCGCCTCGAGCAGGTCGATCCAGCTCTGCTGTGCGTCGGCAGTGCGCTCGAACGCGTCTGCGAACCGCCCGAACCCGGTCTCGGTCACCATGACCTCGGTCTCGGCACCGTGCGAGCGAAGCGTCATCAGCACTGCGGTTTCGTGCTCATCGTTACCGTCGCGCCAACGAAACCCGAGGGCGTGTCCGGCGATGAGCACGTCGATGACGCCGACCGCGTTGCGGCTTGCTGCGGCCTCACCGTCGCCATCGACCCACTGCTCCGAGACGGCTCCTCCGAGCACTGCGGTGAGTGAAGCGTCGGGCCACCAAGCGCCAAGGAGCGCGGGGTCAGCGAAATAGGTCCACACCGTCTCTCGCGAAGTCCTCGCACGCTTGCGCGCAATTACTGGTCCGACAGCCGCCATGACTCTCACCCTCTCGTATTCCTGCACTCATCATAATCTGCGGGCCGCTGAACCCTCACAAGGGTGGGAGAATGGTGGGGTGAATGCTCTCCCCGCACCCCTTGCACTGCCCGGCTGGTCCCACCTGTACTCCGGGAAGGTGCGCGATCTGTACGTGCCCGAGGGGCAAGACCCGACGTCGTCTGAGCACCTCCTCGTCGTCGCAAGCAACCGTGTAAGTGCCTTCGATTTCGTGCTCGAGCCGCCGATTCCTGGCAAGGGCGCGCTGCTCACCGAGCTGTCGAACTGGTGGTTCGCGCAGATCCCGATGGCGAATCACCTTGCTGTCGGCGAGGGCACTCCTGCGGTGCCCGATGCGGTGGCGGATCGTGCCGTCGTATCCCGCCGTCTCGAGATGTACCCGATCGAGTGCGTGGTGCGCGGGGCACTCACCGGCTCCGGGTTTATCGAGTACCAGCAGACGGGCGCGGTGTGCGGCATCGAGCTGCCCGCGGGGCTCCACGACGGAGACCTCCTCGACGAACCGATCTACACTCCCGCCTACAAGGCTCCGTTTGGTGAGCACGACGAGAACATCACTCTCGAGCGTTCGGCCGAGCTCGTGGGCCAGGAGGTCGCGGAGGCGCTGCGGGCTGCCTCGCTCGAGATCTTCACGGCCGCTCGCGATCTCGCGGCAGAGCGCGGCGTGGTGCTCGCGGACACCAAGTTCGAGTTCGGCAAGGATCCTGTGTCAGGCGAGCTCGTGCTCGCCGACGAGGTACTCACGAGCGATTCATCTCGCTACTGGGATGCCGCGACCTATGCTGACGAGTCGCTGAGCGGCTCGGAGCGACTCGCATCCTTCGACAAGCAGATCGTACGGAACTGGCTGTCGGCGAGCTGGGACAAGCAGGGCACCCCGCCCGTGCTCCCCGAAGAGATCGTCCAGCAGACCCGGGCCCGCTACCTTGAGCTCTACGTGCGCCTGACGGGCTCGCAGCCGGCCTAGGTCCCGTGAGCGGCCGGGGGATCCCATTCACGGACCGCGCTAGATCCTGCTGAGAAGCCGCGCGATGGTCGCGGCCACCGGTTCCTCCCGCGCCTCACGAAATCCGGTGCCTGCCCAGAGATGCAGTCGGTCGGTATCGCCCGCGGCCGCCGCGCGCTTGCGGAGCCCGCGTGTGAGGTGGTGGACGGCGGGGTACGCGGTGATCTCCTCGTGCTCGTGCCGGCTCACGAAGCCGTTCCGCAGCGCCCTCGCCGGCCTGCCAGTGAACACCCGCGTGAGCGCGGTCTCCGTGAACGCGCCCGATGCGAGGGCGTCGCGGTGCGGCTGCGAGGTGCCGGCTTCTGCGGTGCGCAGCAGCAGCGTGCCGACCGCGACAGCCGTCGCCCCGCCGTCACGTAGCTCCCGCACCGCGTCTGCACCGTCGACCCCACCCGCGGCGATCAGCGGGAGTTTTGTCGTCGCCCGCACCATTGCGAGCGCGTCTGAGGTGGAGCGCTCGACGATCCTTCGCGCTGGATCCCAGCTCGCCGAGTGCCCGCCCGCCCGCGGCCCCTGCACGACGAGCCCGTCGACGCCTGCGTCCGCAGCCTCGCGCGCCTCAGCGGGGGTGGTGACCGTTGCGAGCACCGCAGATCCAGCGCGTTGCAGCAAGCGGATCTCGCCCGCCGCCGGCAGCCCAAAGGTGAGGGACACAACGGGAACGGGATCCTCCCGCAGCAGCGCGATCTTCTCGCCCCATGCGTCATCATCCGTGCGTGGCAGAGGATCGAGCGGCACCCCGTAGACCGCAGCCTCGGG